>NZ_JBVVUU010000001.1:250133-254114 GCF_056032925.1 Aeribacillus sp. JST-2 | reverse complement strand
TAGCTTTCCACTTGATCTCCTCTGGATAATGAACTCTTGTCCCCATAAGACAAACACCTCCACAAATCGAAGTAAGTTATACATTCGATTCAGGAGGTGTTTTTTCCTTGTCCCATTTTACTGGGTCACTTCACCTGAGCGTCAAGGGGTTTTAAGGATTAGTACAAGCTCATGTATTGTTCGCGTTCCCATGGGTGCACTTGTGTGCGGAACATGTCCCATTCGATTTCTTTCGCTTCAACGAAGTGTTCGAATAGGTGAGTGCCAAGCGCATTGATGATTACTTCGTCTCGTTTTAAGTTTTCAAGCGCTTCGTACAATGTTGCTGGAAGGTCGATAATGCCGTTTTCGATGCGCTCTTCTTTTGTCATGATGTAAATGTTGCGATCAACTGGTTTTGGCGGAGTTAATTTGTTTTTAATGCCGTCAAGTCCAGCAGCTAGCAGAACAGCCATTGCAAGATATGGGTTTGCTGATGGATCGACGCTGCGCACCTCGATCCGAGTGCTCATGCCCCGGGATGCAGGAATCCGGATCAACGGGCTTCTGTTGCGGCCGGACCATGCCACATAACAAGGAGCTTCATAGCCAGGCACCAAACGTTTATAAGAATTGACCGTCGGGTTTGTCACCGCTGTAAAGCTTGTCGCATGTTTGATAACGCCCGCAATAAATTGCAAAGCAGTTTCGCTTAAACCGTCTTCTGCATTTGGATCATAGAACGCATTTTCACCGTTGCGGAATAAAGAAAGGTTGGAATGCATTCCTGAACCGTTTACGCCAAATAATGGTTTTGGCATGAATGTTGCATGCAAGCCGTGTTTACGGGCAATCGTTTTGACAACAAGCTTGAACGTTTGGATATCGTCGCATGCTTTGACAGCATTTGCATATTTGAAATCAATTTCGTGTTGGCCGGGCGCTACCTCGTGGTGGGAAGCTTCAATCTCAAAGCCCATTTCTTCAAGCTCCAAAACGATGTCGCGGCGGCAGTTCTCCCCTAAGTCAGTAGGTGCAAGGTCAAAATAACCGCCATTGTCGTTCAATTCCAATGTTGGGTCGCCTTTCTCATCAAGCTTGAATAAGAAAAATTCCGGCTCTGCCCCTAAGTTAAATGCATTGAATCCTAATTCTTCCATTTCTTTCAATACACGTTTTAAGTTGTTGCGCGGATCCCCTTCGAATGGAGTTCCATCCGGATTGTAAATGTCGCAAATGAATCTGGCAACTTTTCCTTTCTCAGCTGTCCAAGGGAAAATGACGAAAGTATCCAAGTCTGGATAGAGATACATGTCTGATTCCTCAATGCGGACAAAACCTTCGATCGAAGAGCCGTCGAACATCATTTTGTTGTTCAATGCTTTTTCTAATTGGGAAACTGGGATTTCAACGTTTTTGATCGTTCCCAAAATGTCCGTAAATTGAAGACGGATGAATTTTACGTTTTCTTCTTTGACTAAGCGGATAATGTCTTCTTTTGTGTACTTTGCCATTGTTTTTCTCCTCTCATGATTAAATATATATAAATTTATTAATCACGAATATTAATGGAAGAATCTTGAAAGATCCCCTTGCCGTAAAGTTGCCCTGTTCATTCTCCCTGCATGAAGAAGTTCTTCCTTTAGCAGTTTCCGCAATTCAGCATCAGAGATTGATTTGTCCATTTCAAGAAACGGGCGTTCCTCGACGCGTTTTTCTTCGTTCTCCTTATAAGCAAAAATTTGTTTTATTCCTGCCATATTGACGCCTTGCTCAATCAAAGATTTAATTTCGAGCAATCGGTCGACATCATTAAAGGAAAACAAGCGCCGATTTCCTTCTGTTCTTGCAGGAGAGACTAAACCGTGTTCTTCATAATACCTTATTTGTCTTGCAGAAAGCTGTGTCAACTGTTTGACAATGCTAATTGGAAACAAAGGCATTGAACGACGGTCTTGATCATTCATTTTATTTAGACCCTCCTTCCTTCTGCTTAATCTCATTATATTTGAATGTAAGATATAATGTCAATATTATGTTAGAAAATTTAACATCATTTTTTTTGAAATAAGATCAATCATTTTTTTCCTTTACAATGTAATCATTTTCTGTTCAGCTAATTCATGAAGCGCAAGGCAAACCGCGATTTTAACATGTTCATACGTCAAGCCGCCTTGCACGTAAGCAACATACGGAGGTCGAATCGGTCCGTCCGCCGACAATTCAATGCTTGATCCTTGAATAAAAGTGCCGGCGGCCATGATCACTTGATCGCTGTAGCCCGGCATTTCGGTCGGAACAGGTTTTACGTGTGAATTGACCGGTGAAGCATATTGGATTGCCTGACAAAAAGCAATCATCATCTTTTCATCGTTAAATTGAACAGATTGGACAAGATCTGTTCTCTTCTCGTCCCAGCGGGGATTTGCCGCCAAACCGATTTCCTCCAGCACCGCAGCAGTAAAAATGGCTCCTTTCAAAGCTTGGCCAACCACATGTGGAGCAAGGAAAAAACCTTGATACATTTCATGAAGACTGTATAATGACGCACCGGCTTCTCTGCCGATTCCGGGCGATGTCAGTCTGTATGCGCAAGCCTCCACCAACTCGCTTTTGCCGACAATATACCCTCCCGTTTTTGCAAGCCCACCGCCGGGATTTTTGATGAGGGAGCCAGCAACAAGATCCGCCCCTACGTGACAAGGTTCCTGCTCTTCAACAAATTCACCATAACAATTATCGACAAACACAATAATGTTTTCGTTTATTGATTTAATAAAAGATACCATTTCCCTAATTTCTTCGATCGAAAACGACGGGCGGACGTCATAACCCTTTGATCGCTGAATGCCGATCATCTTTGTTTTTGCTGTGATTGTTTCTCTCACTTTTCCAAAATCGACCCGGCCTTCTTCTGTTAAATCGACCGTTTGATAATCAATGCCAAAATCCTTTAAGGAACCAGTCCGATTGCCCCGGATGCCAACAATTTCTTCCAGTGTATCATAAGGTTTTCCCGTAATATAGATCAGCTCGTCTCCAGGTCTTAAAACGCCGAAAAGAGCAGTGGAAATCGCATGAGTGCCGGAAATGATTTGCGGGCGGACAAGTCCTTTTTCCCCGCCGAACACATCTGCATAAATGTCTTCCAGTGCATCCCTGCCAATGTCATCATATCCGTAGCCGGTTGACGGAATAAAATGGGCATCAGAGACCCGATGCTTTTGAAAGCTTTTTAAAACGCGAAATTGGTTTTGCTCCACTATTTTGTCAATTTCCTCATGGAGCGGCTTTATTTTTTTTTCAATTGGTTGAATGATTTTCGCTAGCTTTTCCCCATGCCGTAAATATTGAAACATGCTTCTGACCCTTTCCTTTTCTATGATCATTTACTGCAAAGTGTATTTCATCACTTGCTGGTAAATCGGATGGTGCGGAAATACCAAGCCTGTGATAGCATATTGTTCGGTTTGTGCATGAAAATCCATTTTCGTAACAATCGTTTCCGTTTGAAAAGATGACAGTTCTTTTCCATCTGTTGACGGGATGCGCACATGATAAGGTTTCATTTCTTTTTTCATCCTTTCTTCGATTGCCGCTTTTAAACATTTGACATCTTCTTTATGAAGCGCAGAAATTTCAATATACTCCTCTTTTTGGGAAGGAATGAAGCAAGGATGGACTTGATCCTTTTTATTGTATACAGCTAAAATCGGCAGTCCGTCAGCGTTTAGTTCTTTTAACAACTGATAGACGGTTTCTTCATGCTGAAGGTAATTCGGATTGGAACTGTCGATGATATGCAAAAGAAAATCGGCTTCCTTCACTTCTTCTAATGTGGAACGAAAGGCAGCGACGAGGCTTGTTGGAAGCTTTTGAATAAACCCGACCGTATCCGTCAGCAAAACCTTCATGCCTGAAGGAAGATTCATTTTTCTCGTCAGCGGATCCAGTGTGGCAAACAACATGTTTTCCTGAAAGGATTCTGCATCAGCCAATTGA